>NZ_JBQTGI010000002.1:0-22085 GCF_052400645.1 Saccharicrinis sp. GN24d3 | reverse complement strand
ATCGGCCAGTTCTGCGGCAATGACGGCCGCTTCCAGGGTGTTATGGTCCTCGCTGTTCACGATGATGTCAACCACGGTGGTTTTAGGTATAATAACCTTGTCAATAAAATGAATGATTGATCGTCCAAAGTGAACATCTGCTCTCCTCACTTTTGAATCATTTACATAAATGTTGTGATCAACATGCGATATTAACAATGGGTTACCATTTATGGCTTCAAGATGAGTGCCATCAGTTAAATCAGTAGAGCTATAAACTCCGGAAACCATATGACCTTTCAGCAAATCAATAAGGTCAATGAAAGGATGCTGGAAGTAGAAATCTTTCTGTTCTTCCGTTAAATGTTCAAAAGCATCTTTGGTAGGTAAAAAAACGGTTAGAGGAGCTTCATCCACAATACTCTGAAAAAGGGAGTTTAAAAATTCATAATGTGGATCATCATAAAAATTGAAAATGTTGCTTTGGGTAGCACTTTTTGTTTGTCCGGAGGTAGAAATAACAATAGGACAGAGTAGTAAAAGAACCAGAAGTCTTTTTACAAAGTAGTAATAGTTTTTCATGACATAAGTTTATTTTAGAAAATATAAGAATAAAGTAAGAGAGGGAGGGGACCTTAAACAATTAAATTCAGTTGCTTGATGGAGAATTTAATGAAACCTGAATTGAAATAAAAAGATAGTCATAATTAAAATAAATTTCAATGGTTAATAGATATCAATATTCCTTAAACAATAATGTTTAATAAAAGTTCATAAAAATTAAACAAAAAAAACTTAATGTGGTATTTTTATTCTAATATTGTGGTTATATAAAGGCAAAGGAGTGGGTTTATATTTATTTTAAAATGGTTTGAGAAATTGAGCTCAAATATATTTCTTATCGTATTTTTATTTAACAATCATATATTTGTAAATAAAAAAGATGATTGATACTTTATTAAATCACAAAACCATCCGAAAATATACTTCTCAAAAAATTGATGAAGCGTTACTTAACCAGATTCTGGAAGCAGGAATTCGAGCATCAACAACGGGGAATATGCAATTGTATAGCATTGTGGTATCACAGGATGAAGAAATGAAGGAGAAGTTGGCTCCTTGTCATTTTAACCAGCCCATGATTAGGCAGGCGCCTGTTGTGTTAACCTTTTGTGCAGATTATAACCGCTTTAATAAATGGTGCCAATTAAATAATGCTAATCCGGGTTACGATAACTTTTTATCTTTTATGACAGGAGCAATAGATGCTTTGTTGGTTGCCCAAAATGTTTGTGTTGCAGCAGAAAGCAACGGGTTGGGAATCTGCTATCTGGGTACGGTTATCTATACTTCAGATAAGATAATTGATGTGTTGAATCTTCCCAAAGGTATTGTGCCGGTGGCTACTGTAACCATAGGTTACCCTGATGAGAATCCAGAACAGGCTGAAAGGTTGCCGCTAGAAGGTGTAGTACATTATGAGAAATATGTGGATTATTCGGATGAGATGATAAAACGTATATATTCCGAAAAGGAACAGCTTGCGTCAAATAAGGCTTTTGTAAAAGAGAATGACAAAGAAAGTTTAGCACAAGTGTTCACGGATGTTCGTTATAAAAAGCAAGATAATATTGCCTTTAGTAAGGTGCTGTTGGACGTGCTTAAAAAACAAGGTTTTATGAATCAGTAATAAGCTATTGTTAATTATCGGAATGAAATAATAGTATAGACAGAAATAAAGATGACTTTTTTATAGGATATGATTGAACTTTTTATTGCAAAACTGCGTTTTAAAGGTAGATTATTTATAATAATTTTAAGGTTAACTATTGCATTTTTGTCTGTTTATAGCTAACTTGCTTGATGTATTAGTTTAAAAAATGATATTAAATTATTAAGCAATTCATTTGTTTGTGTTGTGTGTTAACAAATGAATTTTGTGTGTTGTGTTAGTTGAGAATGAAAAGGCCTTTATTTCCCCAAAACAAAGGCCTTTTTCAATTAATATTAGCTTGAATATAACGTAATCCTGAAATTTTCCTTTACTCATCAATACGCTCTATGCTTTCTTAAATGTAAGCCCCAACGATTCCCCAATCTCGTTTAATTCATGGATGACCGGAGGCAATAGATTAATCCCGTTTTTCATTCTTTCTTTGGTCAATTCTCTTTCCGGATCACCGGGAACCAAAACTTTTTCAAATCCCTCAGCAGGTGTTGCATTTCTGAATGTGGTAATCCAATTGTCCATGTGTTTCTTGAACTCATCTGCGGGACGAAAGGCGTCTATCCTCATAGCTCCCAGGAAATGACCAATACCTTCTCCTACGGGGTTGTCCGGCACAGGAATATAAGACACAAAAGGCGGAACCCATGGGCCGTAATTTGCACCGGGTAATACAGCTGATAAAATATCAACCAATGCACCCAGACAATAGCCTTTATGGCTTCCGTGTTCGCGGTCGCTACCTAAGGGCAACATGGCACCGCCTTTTCTCAGGATGGCGGCATCGGTTGATGGATTTCCCTTTTCATCTTGCGCCCACCCCAACGGAATATCTTCTCCTTTACGTTGCAGAACTTCCAGTTTTCCGTTGGCAACAGGAGTTGTTGCCATATCAATAACAACAGGAGGTTGTTTATCTGCAGGAATGGAAACCGAAATAGGGTTGGTACCCAAAAACTTACTTTTTGAAAAAGTGGGCGATACCAAAGGACTGGCATTGGTCATCGACCATCCAATCATATCTTCTTCAAGTGGCAACATGGAATGAAATCCGGCAATGCCGTAATGGTTAGAGTTTTTGACCGCAACCCATCCGGTTCCAACATTCCTGGCTTTTTCCATAGCTATCCGCATGGCTTTAGGAGCAACCACCAATCCGGCACCTAAATCACCATCAATAACCGCTGTGCTTGGTGTTTCATGAACAATTTTAATTTTTGGGGTGGCATTGAGCCTTCCTTGTTTCCATAAACGAACATAGCCACCCAGTCTGGCGACACCATGAGAGTCTACCCCTCTTAAATCTGCTGAGAGTAAAACATCGGCAGCTAATGCTGCATCCTCTTTCGAACTTCCCATCTTAAGAAAAATATCACGGGTAAATTCTTTTAAATATTGTATGGTATACATTATGACTTGATTTCGTATGAAATATAAAGATAGATAAAACACGCAATACGGGTTATTTGGTACGATTGTTTTCGTGAATGATTATATTTTTAATATAAACTATTTGTAATTATGTTTCGATTTTTGTTAATTTATAATAAATATTTTATACCCTAAAACTAAATAAATATGGCTAGATCTACTACCCTTGCAATAATTATGTTTATTGCAGTACAGCTGTTTGCTGGAAAACCCCCCATCAAATTTGGTAAAATCGATATTGAGGATCTAAAAATGACCGTGTACGAGCCTGATACTAGCGCGGCTGCCGTGGTATTGTGCAAATATGGATATTTTAATGGAAATCAATTTGAGTTTACCACAGTTACCCGCATAAAAATTCTAAAAAAAGCAGGAGTAAGCTTATCCGAGTTTTCTTTTCCGGGAAAGGAAGATATGCAAGTACGTGGCAGAGTATATAATCTCGAAAATGGGGAAATAGTTGAAGAAAAATTAAAAAAGGAATCCATTTATAAACTAAAAATAACGGAAGACTATTATCGATTGAAGGTGGCATTGCCAAATATAAAAGTTGGAAGTGTTTATGATATAGAGACAACTCAAGCCTTACTTCCCGCGGAATTCGCATTTCAAAGAGAGATTCCTATAAAATATTGCGAACTTGTTTTGGAATCAACATCTGAAATTGAATTTAGGAAAAGAGCTCGTGGTTTTGGCAGAATTAATCCAATAGGCAGCGATAAATATGTGGTGGAGGATATGCCTGCTTTTAAAGGAGAATCATTTATGGATTCTAAAGAGAATTATTTGACAAAGTTCGAGTTTGATATTTTAAGCATCAGTATTCCAGGTTATTATAAAGGATTTACTACATCATGGGAAGCTGTAAATAAAATGTTGCGATCGAATCTATATTTTGGTGGGACTTTAACGAATGGTGGTGCTTTCTTGAATAGTATCAAAAAAGAAATTGAAGCAAAGTATACTGATCCTTACGATAAAATGGTAGCTGCCTATGAGGCTATTAAACAGGTAAAATGGAATGAAGTTGAATCACTTTATGCTTCAGAATCTCATTTGGGCGGTGCTTTTAAAGATAAAAAAGCTAATTCGGCAGAAATAAATATGATGTTATATCAGTTGCTACAGAAACTGGATATTTATGGATTGCCGGTAGCAATAAGTACAAGGGAGAACGGACGGTTGCATCAATTTTATCCAAGTCTGGAAAAATTAAACTATATGTTTATTCGTGCAAAAATTGATAATGATGAATATTTATTGGATGCAACAGAGGAATTAATGCCGGTCAACATGCTTCCGATGAGATGTTTGAATAAAAGCGGTAGACTGATTAATAACCAAAGCGGTAGTTGGATTAACTTAAAGACCGATAAGAAGGATAAATCTGCTATAGTTTATAATTTGAAACTTACGAAAGAAATGGTTGCGGAAGGTACAATGGCGTGTAGCAGAAGTGACTATTCTGCCTACTATTTCAGAAAAGATTATAAAGGCTTTGCGAGTGATGATGAGTTCATACAGCATATGGAGATGGAACATCCAGGTTTAAGAGTGAAAGATTTTGAAGTAAATAATATAGATTCCATTTATAAACCACTTAAGGAGAAATATAATGTCAAAATTCATAATTTGGCGCAGCAAGTAGGTGATATGGTGATGATTAACCCATTTATTTACGAGAGAGTAAATGATAATCCTTTTAAACTTGAAGAACGGAAGTATCCTGTGGATTTTGCTTATAAACGAGAGAAGTTAGTTATGTCTTCTATTACAATACCAGATGGGTACACTTTTAATGCCGTTCCAAAACCAACTAAAATTGCTTTGCCTGAAAAAGCGGGTTCTGTTTTGATTAATTATTCAACAAATGGTAATGCGTTAAATGTGCTTTATAAAATTAAAATTAATAAAGCGGTATTTACTCCAGAGGAATATGCTTATTTAAAACAATTGTATGCTTTAATTATTGAAAAACAAGCAGAACCAGTGGTAATTAAAAAGAATCAAGATGCGGCTACGTTATAAATTAATATTTGCATTGTTTGTGTTTACAACGTTAGCTTTCGCCAAAAAAACACCAATGTATCCGGTTTCTGCTATTCCCGCAGAACTATTAAAAGGTGCCGATGCTGTTGTTCGTAAAAAAAGTACGGTAGTAGAAGTAGTATCGGAAAGCAAGATGTACTGTTCTGAGAAATTTGCTATTACCATACTTAAGGAAAGTGGCAAGGATAAAGCATTGTTCCGGGAAAGTTATACCAATTTAAGTAGTGTCAGCAATATTACGGCTATTGTGTATGATGCACTTGGAAAAAAAGTAAAGTCAATCCCTACAGGTGAGATCAATGATTTTACGGCTATATCTGGAGCTTCTTTGTATGAAGATAGAAGGGTGAAAGCAATCGATCCTAAATATTCCGTTTACCCTTTTACAGTAGAATATACTTTTGAAAAAAAATATAATTCGGCCTATTATTTACATGGCTGGTATGCTTTCCAAGGATACAATACGGCAGTTGAGGATTACCGATTTAAACTATTGGTGCCTCTAGACTTTAAGTTTCATTATAAAGAATATAATTTGCCCAAGACAGCTGAGGAGGTTGAGGAGGATGAGAAAAGGCAGTTGTTTTGGCAAATTCAAAATTATAAAGCCCCCCAGAAAGAAGTATTAAGTGCCCATTACGAACATTGGGGGCCTGCTGTGGCTATTGCACCTAACCGTTTTGAAATCAATGATTACAAGGGAGATTTAAACAGTTGGGCAAGTTTTGGTCGTTTTTTCTTTGAACTAAACAAAGGCAGAGACAATGTTCCCCAGGCAACAATTGATCATTTGGCAACTATGTTAAACGAAAATATGTCAGATTATGAAAAGATATCAACAATCTATCAGTATTCACAGAAGAAAAACAGGTATATAAGTATACAGGAAGGTATAGGTGCACAACAGCCATTTGAGGCTGAAACGGTGGACCGATTATCTTATGGAGACTGTAAAGCTTTATCGAACTATGTAGTTTCAATATTGCGTAATTTCGGCTACAATGCATATTATGTACTGGTTCAGGCGGGTGAAGAAAGTTTTTCGGAGAAAGATTTTGTGAATGACTATTTTAATCATGTCATAGCTTGCGTTCCACTTGATACCGATACGATATGGTTAGAGTGTACCAATTCTTTTATTCCATGTGGATATTTAGGCGATTTTACGGATGACAGAAATGTTCTATTGATAACAGAAGAGGGTGGGAAACTGGTAAAAACACCCGGGTTCGATGTAGATGAAAATAATCAGTCAATAAAAGGAGATATCAAAATTTTTGATGATGGCTCTGCTTCAGGGAAAGCTCTAATATCCTATAAAGGATCATTATATAGCGATGAATATGGCTTATTGTTGATGGATGAGACTGATCGTAGAAAGAAAATAATAAAGTCTATAAATATCCCCCACTTCGATTTAATAGATTATGAAATAGTTCAACACAAGTTAAGAAAACCATGGTTGGATAAAAGTTTGTCCATATCCATTCCTGGTTTTGCCAGTAAAATGGGAGAGCGGTTATTCTTTTCTTTAAACGGGATGAATAAGTCATCTGTTATTCCGCCATATTCCAGAAACAGAAGATCACCTATGATGATTTCACGTTCATATAGTGAATGCGATTCAATGACCTACCTGCTTCCAGAGGATTATAAGATGGAAGCTATTCCTGAGCCGGTTGAACTGAAATCTGAGTTTGGAGAGTATCGGAGCAAAGCAAAAATAATAGAGAATAGGATTGTTTATGAAAGATCTTTGAAAATTTGGAAAGGGCAATACCCCAAAGAAAGATATAATGACTTTGTAGAGTTTTTAGAGAAGATAGCGAAGTACGATGAAGTAAAGGCTGTACTGGTGAAAAGCTCTTAGGTTAGTGACTGATGAATTACGATACATAAATAAAGCCTGCTTGTTTCAAGTAGGTTTTTTTTATGAAATAATTGTATTTTCACTGCTCTAAACTAAATATTCCAATTCTTGAATCGCTTTACTGTCTGTCTGTTTCTGTTTTTCAGCTGTTCCTGCTTGTTCGCTCAAATCATAGGGGTGGTTGTAAACGCGGAACAGGTGCCAATTGAATCGGTTCATGTTCGGAATGTGAGCACAGGAAAAGGGGTGGTGTCCGATAGCTCGGGTTTTTTTAGCATTGAGGCATCAGTGGGCAACATACTGGAATTTCACCATCTCAATTACAGCAGTTGTTATCTACCCGTTTCATCCCCAAGTTTAGACAAAATAGTATTGCAAAAAAAGGATTTTTCCATTGATGAAGTAAATGTAACTTCCCATATCAATCCCGAATTTACCCAATCAACCATAACCAGCATTAATAGGGTGCCTAGTTTTTTGGGGGAGCCCGATGTGATTAGGTACCTGGGCACTTTACCCGGGGTTACCTCTCTGGGAATGCTGGATGCGGGTATTTATGTAAGAGGTGGGAACAGCTCTCAGAATTCCTATTTGGTAAACGGCAACCCGGTAGGTGATCCGCAGCATATCGCCGGTCTCTTGTCAACATTCGATCCTTATATTCTAAACCAATCCAAGTTCTTTAAATCAGGTTTTCCTGCAAAATATAATGGTTATTTATCTTCTTATGTTAATATGAAACCGGTAGATTATTTAATGGAAGATTTTAATGGAGAGGTGTCTTTGGGGTTGTTATCATCATCTGCAAGAATTAAGATTAAACCTGATCGAAAGAAAAAGTCACTTTTAGGAATTTCATTTCGTCAATCTTACTTTCAATTACTTGCCAATGCATATAATAGAGACAAAGAGAGTAACCAACAATTGCCGGCTTATTCTTTTAATGATTTTACGCTATCCTATAATTTTTCGTTAAGCAGAAACTGGAATGCCACGTTTTTTTCCCTGATGACCTCAGATCATTTGCCCATGGATTTTGGCGAGGGTTTCAACTATGGATTGAGGTGGAGTACTTTCTCCAGTTCGGTACAACTAACAGGAAGGATATATGAGGGAATCCGGGCAATTGTGTCGTTAGGATATAATCGCTATATGTCAGACGTCAATATGGATTCATGGGTGAACTCAAACAGTATAAATAAAACCAGGCAGTTCAACGCGAGAGCTCAAATGGTGCAAACCATATCATCAAACATAGGCATCAATTATGGAATCGAAACCACCTTTAAACAATATGATTACAACCAGGAAATAGAGAATTCAACGGAGAACTATTTTGCAAATGAATTGATTTTCGCATTTACCGAAGGCAGAGTAAAGTTGAACAATAGCCTTTCGCTAATTGCCGGAGTAAATGCATCTACTTATTTAAGCGGTAGTGCTAAGTTTTTTTTATCGCCCAGGCTAAAGTTGTCTTATAATAATAGCATTTGGTCGGCATGGATGGACTATTCCAATTCACTGCAGTTTGAAGAACGGATGAATATATTTACGGTTCAAAGCCCGGTGGATATTTGGCTGCCGGTAAAAGAATATTCACCTTCAAAAAGCGATCAGGTATCTTTGGGTGTAAAATTAAGGCTAGGTGCCAAAACTAGTGTTCATCTGGGAGCATTCTATAAAAGTTTAACGGACATTAAAGAATTTGAGACTTTTAACAGGGTTGATCTGAGCGAGAGTATCGATAAGATGATATCAGGGTGGGGAAATTCTAAAGGCGGAGAATTGGATGTTACCTATAATTCGGGCAAAGTATATACACGGGTAAACTATACGCTTTCGCATGTGCGGGCAAAGTTTAAAGGCATCAACAATGGCAACTTTTTTGATCCGCCTTATGATGTGCGTCACAATATCCTGTGCAATACCTCATTTAAGGTTCTGAAAGCATTGAACTTTAACTTATTGTGGACATATAAATCCGGAGTTACGGCAACTGTTCCCGCCGGTGTTGCTATTGCGAAAGATATTGGTGGAAACGGTTCGGAATTTATACCCGTATATGAAGAACGGTATAATTACAGAATGCCTTCCACACATCGCATGGATTTAAATATGGAATACCTGAAAAAAACCAAGGGCAACTTGTTGAAAGTTAATGTGGGTGCTTACAATGTATATAATCAACAGAACCCGAGCTTTGTGTTTGTTCAGGCTGAATCAAAAGATGATTATTTTATTAAGTTTAAACTCAATTCAAAAGTTATATTCCCATTTATGCCGTATTTCTCGGTTAGCTATAATTTTAATGTTAAAAAATAGACAAAGGATATTTTAAAAAGATGAAGTTTACAATTATAGTGGTTTTAGCGTGGTCGTTGTTGTTTTCATGCATCGAAAACAGAGAGCTGCCATACAATGGTTTATTGGCCGAGCCAGGGTATTTTATTGAATGTTATTTGGTGCCGAATGATAGGTACAAATTAACAGCAACGAAATTGCAGCCTTTATACGACGATTATATTTTGGATTATTCGTTGGAGTTTGATGTGAGGATAGATACGTTGAAACTTTGGCAAGGGTTATTTAGAGAGAATAATTCGGATTACGTGTTTAATTATAGGCATAGTTATCGATTTGAACCATCCAATAAAACTTCGATAGATGTACAGGTAATTACGCCTGAAATGGATACAGTTGTGGCTACGACAACTATACCGGAGGAAATTGATATTTTAAACGAGAAGAGAGCAGGTGATGATATATCATTTGGTTTCGAACTGTCGGAACAGGGGTGGCACAACTATTTCATGATAAATATAAACACGGCACAAAAGGATACCACATTCCGGAAAGTACGCTTTTTAGACTATAGCCATATGAACACAAGAGATACAGTAAATATTAATTATACAGTTTTAAATAGTGAAACTTTTGATCGTATAGAAATAATTCTTCGAAGAATAACAAAGGCCAACTACGATTATCAGATATCTCTTGAAAACGCCAAGGATGCCAACAGCGATAATTTAATTTTACCATCGCCATTGGCAGGGAACTTAAAGAATGCTACGGGTATTTTTACCTGTTTCACTCGGGATAGTGTGGTATGGAACAGGGAGTAAATTATTCAAGAAGAAAGTACGAGCTGCAATAAAAGTGTTGGCCAGAGCGATAGATCTTATCGGTGGTGGCGGGAGGAAGGATTCTATTGGTCTATATTTTTTTGCTTCCGTGCCTGTCAGCAAGACAAGGTTTTTGCAGCGAAGATATAAATGAAGTATCGTCCCAAAATCAAATAAATTATAGAACGAAATTCGTTGACTTAACAATATTACCCCAGCTAGAGGAAAAAGGTTTATTTTGTTGTAAGTAAGGATGTTTCAAGAGGAGAATGCTTAATGTGGACCTTTGTTTTGACTTGGCACATAGTAAGAAGCTACTCAAAATCCAATTTGGTAATAAAAAAGTTAGGCGTAAAAACCAGGCTGATACCATAGGCGTATTCCAGCGCTGATGCTTCAACATCGTAGTAACTCTCCACTTGAGCGTTAAATTTAACTTGTTTCATAAGAGTTTTGTGGTAGGTGAACTTGGCGGTTATTATTTGCCTTTTTTTGGTATAATAATCTAGCTTGTAGTCGGATACTGAATAAAACAGCGCACTTCCTTTTGGGGCAAAGAAATTACTGGCGTTCCAATAACCGGCCATTATTTCACCATGCTTGTAGGTGAGGATTCCGGTAGGATAAATTGCACCACCTTTATTGAATGGGAATGTTCTGGCGTCTGTTAAATCATTATAGCTGCAAAAATAGGTGGCAAGACTAATCTTCTTTATAAAAGCGCCGTCAATCTGCTGTGATACTTTAAAGCCTGATAACAGGTTTATCAATGAATACGATTCGGTTAAATAATCACTGATTTGACCACCTAAATGAAATGCGGTCATTTGAAATGGTATGCTCAGATTAAACCGGGCTTCGGGTTGTGTGATTTTGTAATCGAGGCTGATTCCACCGGTGAACTTCTCGGGAATTTCATCACCATGGAATATAAACTGTTCCCAATCTATCCAGGTGTCTAACCAAAGTCGTTCGGATTGGTGAAAAAACTGAACACCGGTTTCGGTAGGTCTTAAATATTGCCATTCCGGATTAAACAAAGGTTCAATAAGTCGGTGATGAACATCTCCTTTAATATTCCCCAATATCATGTCCCATTTTTTACCCAGCTTAACATACGCGGAAACTACAGGAACAAATTCGCTAAAGTCTTTGATACCACTATATTTTACGAGGTGTGCACCAACTTGCAGACGGACATTTTTACCTGCGTAATACATCAGCGACGGCTGGATTGAATAACCGGGTAGCGTATATCCTTCGGTATATTCGCCAAAATATTCGTTGTTTTTTACAAAGTTGTTGTTTTCTATTCTGAAGTATAATTTTCCTGTTGCACTCGTATCAAATTCCGCAAAGGTATATCTATGTGACAAGTCGATTTGAGCCCTGGAAGTAAAAGATGCTCCAATTAGAATAATCGTGAGAAAAAAACTTTTTAAACAAGTATTTGCTTTCATTGAGTCGCTTATATAAAAGTCGGTAATTGGTACATCATACTATCGGGCAAGTATAAGGTTACAAATAGGTATAAAAATATAAAAAAGCCGTAAATACTGTGTAAATACGGCTTTTGTTTATTGTTAATTTATTTTTTTTGCCACGTTAATTGGTCAGTGTGTGCCAATGGGTTTGTCTTTGTATCAAACAAGAATGTAGGTTTGACGTATTTTTGGGAACGGTTTTGAGGAAATCACTACAGCTCAAAACGGCACATTGCTTTTCATTTCGGCTTTTTACTCTCCGCGTTCCGCTCTCTGTACGTTCCGATTTTCGACTTGTACATCTCGCTTAACGACAACACTGGATTACTTTTGTTCAACAACTATTGACCAGTTGGCATTGTCTATCTTAATTGCGCACCAACTTCTTTCTCAAAATTGCGGATCATGTTATTCATGATCTTGTCAATTTGTTTGTCGGTAAGTGTCTTGTTTTCATCTTGCAGAATGAAGTTTACGGCATATGACTTTTTATCAGCACCCAACTTTTCTCCTTCGTAAATGTCAAATAGCGAAACGCTCTTCAAAAGTTTTCTTTCTGTTTTTTGAGCTACCGTTTTTATCTGGCCAAAAGTCACTTTTTTGTCTACCAGCAATGCCAGGTCGCGACTTACCTCGGGATATTTAGGGATTTCCTTGTAGGTTAAGGATTGTCTTCCTGCTACTTTCAAAAGATTATCCCAATTGAATTCGGCGAAATAAACAATGTCTTTTAGGCCGAAGTTTTTTCCAATCTCAGGACGTACCAAACCATAGTCTACCAGATGGATTTTGTTTTTGGTGGCGACGGTAACTCCCTCTATGAAAATGTCATTTGTGACATCTTCCTCGCTGAGCATACCTTCAGGCAAGTTTAAACGACGCATTACCTGGTCAACCACAGCTCGCATATCCGCAAAAGAAACCTCCCTATCCTGGGCGTTCCAGTTCGCGGCAATCATCTTACCTGACAAGAAAATACCCAAATGGTGTTCCTCGTTATACTTTTCGAGCGATCCTTTTTCTCCTTCAGGGTTCAGATAATAACAATTTCCGAATTCAAAGATCTTAAGATCGCTGTTTCTACGGTTTATGTTATGCGCGATAGATTCCAGTCCCCCCATTACCAATGACTGACGCATTCCTGCCAAGTCGTTGCTCAACGGGTTGAACAATGCTACCACATTCTTTTCGGGGTATTTCTCCAGTTTTTCGTAGAATGATGGCTTCGTCAATGAGTTGCACATGATTTCGTTAAAACCCTGTGCCACCAATTGGTTTGCAATAATATTTTTCACCTTATGATCATCCGGCTTATCCGAATACACCAAGGTAGAGTGCACTTCATTTGGAATTTCGATATTGTTGTAACCGTATATTCTTAAAATATCCTCGATCACATCTACTTCGCGCTGTACGTCTACTCTGTATGGAGGAACGGACAACAACATGCCTTTTTCGTCCTCCCTTACAATCTCCATCTCCAAGGCAGAAACAATGTCTTTAATTTTCTCCTGACCCAGTTTTTTTCCGATTAAACGATCTATGTTTTTCCATGTAACCGCAACCTCAAAGTTTTTAACGGGGTTAGGGTAGATGTCTGTAATATCCGATGAAATGGTTCCGCCGGCCACTTCTTTGATTAATAGCGCAGCTCTTTTTAAAGCATAGACAGTAATGTTCGGATCAATCCCTCTTTCGAAGCGGAAAGAGGCATCGGTGCTCAAGGTATGCCTTTTGGCCGTTTTACGCACAAACACAGGATTAAAGTAGGCACTTTCCAAAAACACCTTGGTGGTAGACTCTTTTACCCCACTTTTTGTTCCACCAAACACACCCGCGATACACATGCCTTCTTCAGCGTTACAAATCATCAGGTCCTGATCGGAAAGTTCTCTTTCCATCTCGTCCAAAGTCATGAACTTGCTTTTTTCAGGCAGAGTTTTTACGATAACTTTGTTGCCTTTTATCTCGTCCCCATCAAAGGCATGCAAGGGTTGGCCCAACTCGTGCAACACATAATTGGTAACATCTACAATATTATTGATGGGTGACAAACCAATTGAAACCAACTTGTTTTTTAACCACTCCGGAGAATCTTTTACTTCAACATCTGAAATGGTTAAGCCTGCGTATCTTGGACAAGCCTCTTCGTTTTCAACGGCGACATCCACCACAAAGTTTTTGTTTTCTACAGCAAAGTCATCAATCGAAGGAGGCGATAAGACAGCATCCTGGCCGTTTGACTTTAAGTAAGCCGCCAAATCGCGTGCTACACCATAATGTGATGCTCCGTCTACCCGGTTAGGTGTTAAGTCAATTTCAATTACCGTATCGGTCTCCACATTAAAATAATCTTTGGCCAACGTTCCAACGGCAACATCTTCCGGTAAAACCATAATTCCGTCATGGCTGCTTCCCAAACCAATCTCGTCCTCGGCACAAATCATTCCCAAAGAAGCTTCGCCTCTGATCTTTCCTTTTTTTATGGTGAAACTATCTTCGCCATTATATAACACAGTTCCAACAGTTGCCACAACTACCTTTTGTCCTGCAGCCACGTTAGGTGCACCGCATACAATAGCTAGGGCATCTTCGTTACCGATGTTTACGGTTGTTTTGCTAAGTTTGTCGGCGTTAGGGTGCTTTTCACAGGTAAGAACCTCACCAATCACTAAACCTTCCAAACCTCCTTTGATAGATTGAACCTCTTCGATTCCACCTACCTCAAGACCAATGGCTGTAAGTATTTCGGAAACCTTTTGGGTTTCCATATCTATGTTTAAGTAATTCTTTAACCAGTTGTATGAAATCTGCATTTTATACTATTTAAAATAAATTTAGTGTTCGGTAAAATGCCAATATTATAAATGAAAACCGTTAATGATCTAATGAAATTAACGGTTAACTCATTTAAAAATCGGAATTAACTATTTTCTATCCGTTGAAAATGAATACAATCGCAAAAGGTTTTATGGGTGAAATCGGTCATATTGCATTTCAAGGCAACAAAAGTAATTATTTTGATGTCAAGTTGCCAATAACAGAACCGAAAACTAATAATACGTATCATACATTTTTATATATATGCTTATCTATTGTATATTTGGGGACTTATTTTTCAATAAAAAACAACGCAACGTGACCAATAAACCATTGATATTAGTAACCAACGACGATGGAATCCATGCCAAAGGGATGGCCTGTTTGGTTGAAGCTGTGAGCGAATTTGGCAAGATTGTAGTGGTATCTGCCAACAAATCTTTTTCAGGCATGTCACATGCTATTACGGTAAAAAACCCGTTATACATTAAGGATATGGGAGAAAAGGATGGAGTAAGTTATTACGTAACCAACGGAACACCGGTTGATTGTGTAAAGCTTTCTTTGCATACGATCTTGCCTCGTCATCCCGATTACATTGTTTCCGGCATTAATCACGGCTCAAATAGTTCAACAAGTGTACATTATTCAGGCACTATTGGGGCTGCTCGCGAAGGCTGTATGAATGGTGTCCCATCTATCGGATTTTCTTTGTTAAGTTATCAATCGGATGCTGATTTTAGTGAAAGTATGAAAGTAGTTAAGTCTGTTTTTAAGTCTGTGCTTGAAGAGGGTTTGGCTAAGGATACTTATTTAAATGTGAACATTCCTGACACAGATAACGTAAAGGGAATTAAAATGTGTCGTCAGGGTAAAGGGAAATGGGTGGAGGAATTTCTGGAAAGGACTGATCCCAGAGGTAGAAATTATTACTGGTTGACAGGTCATTTCGAAAATTTAGAACCGGAAGCTACAGATACTGACGAATATTATTTGGAAAATTATTTTGCAACAGTTGTTCCCTGTGCCATTGATGCAACAGATGCAGCTTCGTTAAAAGAAAATAAAAATTATGAACTGTAAATGTAATAAACTCTACATAGGCCTTTTGATAGGTATTGTACTGCCCTTGATAACCTCATATATAGTATTCTATGTGCGCTTTGGGGATACTTTAACGATACCTGAATTTATATCGGGCTTAATAGAATTGGATGGGTTTACTAAACTGTTAAGTTTAAGTGTTATTCCGAATTTAATATTCTTTTTAATTGCCATTAATTTAGAAAGATTATTGGCGGCCAGAGGAATTGTTACGGCAACGGTGCTATATGCCGTTGTGGTTATGGTATTGCGTTTTTCATTATAAAAGTATAACATTGAAATATTATATCATTGCAGGTGAGCCTTCGGGAGATTTACATGCATCCAATTTAATGAAATCCCTAAAAGTTGAAGACCCTAAATTTGAATTTAGGTTTTGGGGCGGAGACCTGATGAAGGAAGTAGGAGGGGATTTAGTGCGACATTACTCCCAAACGGCTTATATGGGCATTAAGGAAGTGGTTTCCAATTTAGGTAAGATAAAAGCCAATTTTAAGTTGTGTAAGAGCGACTTGCTCAATTATAATCCTGATGTTCTTATTTTGGTAGATTATCCGGGATTCAACCTGCGAATGGCCGAATTTGCCAAGAAAAAAAGCATCAAAGTTTTTTATTATATCTCGCCAAAAATTTGGGCCTGGAATACCGGAAGGGTTAAAAAAATTAAGGCTTATGTAGATAAAATGTTTACCATTCTACCGTTCGAAACCCAGTTTTACCAACAATACGGGGTACCTATCGATTACGTGGGTAATCCGGTTTTAGATGCTATCGACAACAGAAATAACAAAGGTGAGGATTTTAACGCATTTAAGGAGCGTAATGGGTTGGATAAAAGGCCTGTTGTGGGGCTGCTGGCAGGATCCAGGGTGCAAGAAATAAAATACGTTTTGCCCGAAATGGTCAGGATGATCGACCAGTTCCCCGATTATCAATTTGTAATTGCAGGTGCCCCCTCGTTTACCAAAGCGGATTATCAACCATTTGTAGCGGGTAAAGATGTAAAGATTATTTTTAAGCAGACTTATGAATTATTGCAACAGGCTCAGGGTGCCCTAGTTACTTCAGGAACCGCCACTTTGGAAACGGCTTTGTTGGATTGTCCACAGATTGTGTGTTACAAAATGTGGGGAGGAAAGAATTTTCATAGGTTTATCAAAAGATTCGTGTTAAAGGTCGAGCATATCTCTTTGGTAAATCTAATACTGAATAAAGAAGGAGTTCGGGAGATGGTTCAGGAAGAACTAAATTTTAGAGATTTAAAGTCTGAGTTGACTAAACTTTTGACGGATCAGGATTATAGAATAAGGATGTTTAATAATTATAACGAGCTGCACAAAATAATGGGAGAACCGGGAACTAGTTCCCGTGCAGCAAAACTAATGGTTCAGGCATTAAATAATTAGTATTTCCATGTGGAGTTTATATCATAAAGAGATAACATCATTTTTTAGTTCCCTGACCGGATACTTGGTGGTGGGTGTGTTTTTGGTGCTCACAGGTTTGTTTTTATGGGTGATACCGGGCGAAATGAATATTTTATTTGGCGGGTACGCTACCCTGGATTCATTATTTTACCTGGCACCCTGGTTATATTTGTTTTTGGTGCCCGCGGTTACCATGCGTTTGTTTGCCGAAGAAAAAAGAAGCGGAACAATCGAACTTCTATATACCCGACCATTAACGGAATTTCATATTGTTCTGGCTAAATATTTGGCGGGATTTACTTTGGTTGTCATTAGCTTGCTCCCTACCCTTATTTATTTTTATTCGGTAGTACAGCTGGGAAATCCGGTCGGAAATATTGATTACGGTGGTACATGGGGATCGTTTGTGGGGCTGCTTTTTCTGGCAGGAATTTATGTGGCAATAGGGGTTTTTTGCTCTTCGTTGACCGACAATCAGATAGTTTCCTTTGTAATTGCCGTATTGCTTTGCTTTGTTTTTTATTATGGATTTGAGGCTTTGTCGCAATTGGTTCCCGGGAGTAACTCGCAATCGCTAATTGTATACTTAGGGATAGATGAACACTATCAATCAATGAGTCGCGGGGTAATCGATTCCCGTGATTTGCTTTATTTTATTAGTGTAATCACTCTATTGTTATTTCTTACCCGAACAGTTATGGGAAGCAGAAAGTGGTAGGAGTTAGTTAAAAGTTGAAAGGTATGCGAGTTGCTAATTGCTAAATGCTAAAGAAAAATGTCTAGAGATATTCGATCAAAAAATATTTGGCAGCTGGTTGTTTTGCTGGTTGCCATTGTGGTAGTAAACATGTTGGCAGGTTCCTGGTTCTTTCGCATGGACCTGACCAGTGAGAAGCGTTATTCCCTCTCTGAAAACACAAAGGACTTATTGGTGGATTTGGAGGAAGCCATTTTTGTTAAGGTTTACCTGGAGGGTGATTTAAACGTAGGCTTTTCAAAATTATCGAAGGCTACTTACGAGTTGATGAACGAATTCAGGGTGTATGGCGGAAGTAATATAGAATTTCGTTTTATCGACCCGGCAGAAGGAACCAAAAAGGAAAAGGAATTAGTTCAGAAGGAAATGCAGGAGCTTGGATTAAGTCCTGTGCCGGTGTATGAACAAGCCGAAGACGGGAGAAATACGACATCGTATTTTTATCCATATGCTGTAGTATATTACAACGATATGCAGCTGCCATTAAACCTGTTGGAAAATATCAAAGGTTTTTCCGGTGCGGAGAATCTCAATAAATCCATTGAAAGCCTCGAGTTTAAATTTACCGATGCCATTAGACGGGTTACCATGGACGAAAAACCCAGGGTTGCTTTTATTGAAGGACATGGAGAGCTGGATGATTACGACGTGATGGACATCACTGATCATTTATCACAATACTATCAAGTAGATAGGGGGGTAATCGGAAATGATCCAAGTATTCTTGATCCATACAAGGCTATTATCATTGCAAAACCCCAAAGCAAATTTTCTGAAAGTGATAAGTTTGTAATCGACCAATATATGATGAATGGGGGACGGGTGATGTGGTTGGTGGATGCGGTAAACGTTACCTTGGACAGTCTGAGGAAAGCCAGGGAAACCATTGGTATGATGGCCGATTTAAATATCGAAGACCAGCTTTTTAAATATGGTGTCCGTATCAATCCGGTATTGATTCAGGATATCCAATCGGCCATGATTCCCATGTCTGTCTCTACAGGCGGTCAGCCAAGGATAGTTCCTGCGCCATGGTTATACAGTCCTTTGTTAATTCCGCAGCCCGATCATGCTATTTCGCGAAATATGAACGTGGTGCAGGGCGAGTTTGTAAGTTCTATCGATACGGTGAACAGTCAGCTTCATATTAAACGAACGGTTCTGTTGAGGACATCGCGTTATTCAAAGGCTGATCAAGTGCCTGTTTTTGTTAGTTTGGCCTTTGTGAACGAAAAACCGGATCAAAGAACCTTTACACAATCGTTTATGCCGGTTTCCGTTGTTCAGGAAGGGGTGTTTACCTCAGTGTTTGAGAATAGAATGGCACCCGGGAATATTTCCCCACAACCAGTAGAGATTAAAACCCAGAGTGTTCCTACAAAAATGATTGTGGTAGCCGATGGGGATTTAATAAGGAATAAGGTCCGCTTTAAAAACACCAATCCAAAAATCCTACCATTAGGCTATGACGAGCTCACCAAGCAAAATTTTGGCAACAAGGATTTTATCCTGAATGCCATTCACTATTTGTGCGACGATGCCGGTTGGATGGATCTGAGGGCCAGAAGTTATACGTTAAGGTTGCTGGACAAAAGCAAGATAGCCGACCAATCGTTTTTCTGGAAGATGATTAATGTATTACTGCCCCTTTTCCTGGTGCTGGCATTGGGGTTTGTAGTTTCGTTCTATAGGAAGTATAAGTATATGAGATAAGTTTGGTATTAAGATGAATAATAAGCGTTACTTTCTGATTCTTCTCGCCTTTTTAACATTAGGCCTTGTTTACTATTTCACTCAATCCAAAAGTACGCTTGAGGATGAGTTTGATATTGCGTTGGCGTCGGTGGAGGAAGTAGATGAAATTGAACTGAGTTCTGGAAACGATGCCGTAAAACTAAGAAAAATTGGAGGACTGTGGGATATCAATAAACAAGGCATTGCCTCAAAAGTTAAGATAGATGCATTCCTTAAGGTGCTTGCTTCTTTATCGGTACGTAATCCGGTAACGGGCAGTAGAGGCCAGCAGATTAAAAACGTACTTTTGGAGGAAGGCGTATGGGTAACTTGCAGCAGCAATGGAAACAAACTATACAAGCTTGGTTTTATATTGAACCCCTCGGATATGGTGGGGAGTTATGCTTTTCGTGAGGATCACAGATATGCAGTGCAGTTAAATGTTGTAGATAAGGAGGCTCGTGTGTTTTCTGCAGATCCTGCCTTTTGGCAAAGCAAACTTATTTTCTCCGTCGCATCTGAAAATGTAAAAGAAATAAACGTGGATTGGGGAAGCGAAGCACACAATTTCGCGGTAAGGGAGAATGCCAATTTAGGTTTTGACTTTTTTAGAGATAAATCCGACCAAACCAAACTAGCTGATGCAAATAAACTGAAGTACTATACCTACGAGTTTGCTAACCTAAGCATGAATGACAAAAATAAAAAATATAAGGAATTGGCAGGTGAATGGATTTGTAAAGTAACCGTTACCGATAATAACTTTCAAAAAACGCAAGCCTTATTTTATCAGTTAAAGAATACAGATGGAACGATTGATAAAAACAATTTAGTGGTCAATATAGCCAATACCGATGTTTGGGGAAAGATACCCTACTTAAAAGTAAATCCTTGCCTTAAAAAAGCATCATTTTTTATCCAATCTTAAATGTTTGGATACAAAATCAGACTAAGTCAAGTTTGTTTTAAATAAAACATTGCCGGTTGAACATTCTTTTTTTGAAAGATAGTAAGCCTAAAAAGCTATTTTTTAATATATTTGGTGAGTGTTCAAAAAAGCTGATAAGTACTTTGGGTTAATTTTGGTTAAATCAAAGAATTGCTTTATAATTACCTTTGTTAATATTTTTAGTCAGTAACTTTTTAAATGGTTCATTACCAGTAGCTGATAGGAGCGAGGGTAAAGGATGTTTAAAATTAAATTGTAATCATATGAAACCGTCATGGCGGGAGCAAATAGATTGGTCGCCTAATAGGAAGATTGAGTTTTGCACCGGTTATTGTGGTTTCGCTAATTTTTAAACGCATGAAATTTGTAGTTTCAAGTTCTGAACTTCTATATCACTTACAGGCGGTAAGTCGTGTTGTTAGTAATAAGAGTACTATTCCTATTTTGGAAAACATTTTATTTGAGTTGGGCGAGGGAAAATTAACCATTACGGCTTCCGATTTGGAATCTACCATGGTAACTTCCATGACGCTAGACAATCTGGACGGGGAAGGAGTAATTGCCTTGCCAGCTAAAATATTACTTGAAACACTAAAAAAATTCCCTGAGCAACCAATTACTTTCGATTTCGCTATGGATACCAAAGCGGTGGATATCATCACCGATAAAGGTAAGTTTAGCGTCATTGGTTTAGATGGGGACGAATTTCCTGAAATACCTAAAATTGATGCAGACAAAGCTTCTCGTTTGCAGTTGCCTGCTTCTTTGGTGCTCTCGGGTATTAACAAAACATTGTTTGCTACTGCAGATGACGAGCTTCGTCCTGTAATGAATGGTATTTTAATAGAGATGTCGCCGGAAAACCTAACTTTTGTGGCCAGCGATTCTCATAAATTGGTTCGTTACCAGCGCACGGATGCAACCACGGAGTTCTCTTCATCTTTCATCTTGCCTAAAAAACCTGCCTCGTTCTTAAAGAATGTTTTGGTAAAAGAAGATGGTGACATTACTATTGAGTTTGACGACAAAAATGCTTTCTTTCAAATGGAAAACCATCAATTGGTTTGTCGTTTGGTTGAAGGGAATTACCCGAGTTATAATGCGGTTATTCCTCAGGATAACCCGAATAAAATTATCATTAACCGTCAGGAAGTGGTGAACTCGCTAGGCAGGGTTTCTTTGTTCTCGAACCAGGCCAGTAACCTGGTGAAGCTTTCTATTGACGGGGATGAATTGATGGTTTCGGCGCAGGATATTGACTTCTCCATTTCTGCATATGAAAAATTGGGCTGCCAGTACGATGGAGATCCCATTGAAATTGGATTTAAATCTGCCTTCCTAGCCGAATTGTTGGACAATATATCTTCTGAAGATGTAGTGATGGAATTGGCTGATCCGGCAAGAGCAGGTATATTTTTACCGGTAGACAATGATGGACCCGAGGACGAGTTGATGTTGCTGATGCCGATGATGATTAACGCATAGTTGTCCGCGGATAAATAGAATTAGACAAACTAATATAACTTAAAAGGGAGCATGTTGCTCCCTTTTTTTTCTTGACTTCCGCATTGGGACACCCTAAAAATATTTTAAGATAATTTCATAAAGTTCTTCTTGTTCAGTGTCCATT